>NZ_PIGG01000036.1 GCF_002924445.1 Minwuia thermotolerans | reverse complement strand
AGCGGTCAGGTCGAGGGCACGATCAACAAGCTGAAGCTGCTCAAGCGCCAGATGTACGGCCGGGCGAACCTGGACCTGCTGGAAGCCCGCCTCATGAGCGCGGCGTAGTCGCCGCGGAAATGCACGAAAATTGAGTCAGAGCCACTTTTGCAGGCCGGTTCACAGCCGGAGCCGGTTTCAGCGGCGCAAAAAAATACCGAGTCAGAGTCTCCGCGTCGTCCGGCATGCGATACAGCTCGGGCGAGCGCAGATAGTCGATACAGAGCCCGAGCATGTAGGCGTAGAGCGCGAGCGCCAGAGCACGCGGTTCCCTTGCGGTGGTCATTCGTTCTGACTTCTGCAGCCTGCTGAAGAAGCGCGTCAATGATTTGGTCGCGTGTTCCTTTGAGGCGCGCTCTCGATCGATGAGACTTCCCATATCCTCCGTGTATTCGCACTTCAGCAGCAGGACCGTATACACCCGCTGCAACCGTTCGTTTCTGTGGACTTCGACAAGGTAGGTCGCGCAAATGCGCTCCAGATCCTCGAGCGTGTCCGCGCTCTCAACGATCTGATAAAAGGCGCTCTCCATCGGCATCCGCACCCGTTCCACAACTGTGTTGAACAGGTCCGACTTGTTGTGAAAGTGCCAATAGACCGCGCCTCGCGTCACGCCAGCGGCGCGCGCAATCTGGTCGAGCGTGGTCCGAGAGACGCCGCGTTCGAAAAACACCCGCTCGGCAGCATCAAGGATGCTTTCGCGGGTCTCCAAAGCCTCTTCTTTCGTTCGTCTCAATCCACTCTCCCACTTATTCGGTGCTATTGTACCACCCCACCGCTCCAAACATCCTCCATACTAAAAAAATCATTTACATACGTTTTTGTATGTATATTATTGCTAGAGCGAATGCAAGCGGCCAATGCTCACGGACAATCGGCAATTCAGCACATCCTTGGCCACCGGGGCTGAGGAGGGCTGAATGTCGGCGATCCAATTCAAGGAGTCTTTTATGGAGCGAACTCGTACATCTGGCATCCTGCTGATGTTAGCGGCGGTCTTGCTGCTATTGGCCGCATGCGATGATGGTGCCAATCAGTCGAGCGCCGCACCGGCTCCACCGCCGCCGCCGGAAGTGGGGATTGTTGAGTTGCAGCCCCGGCGCGTGACCCTGTCGATGGAATTGCCGGGGCGGACGGCGGCTTACCGCATCGCCGAAGTGAGACCGCAGGTAACGGGCATTTTGCAGGAACGGCTCTTCAAGCAGGGTGCCCAGGTGAATACGGGCGACGTCCTCTACCAAATCGATCCCAACCGTTACCGCGCCGCGTACCAAAGGGCTGAAGCCGAACTGGAAAGCGCGCAGGCCGAGTTGCGTCAGGCGCAGCGGGTATGGGCGCGCGACTCGAAGCTGTTTGAGAAGAATGCGGTAAGCGAGCGTCAGCGCGACGAGGCGCTGTCGGCGTTGGATGGTGCGCGTGCGAATGTTTCACGCTCCGAGGCCATGGTGGAAACTGCGCGTATCGAGCTGGAGTATACCGAGGTCAAGGCTCCCATCACCGGACGCACGGGCCCGACACTGTATACGGTCGGCGCACTGGTGACCGCCAATCAAGCCCAACCGCTGGCGCGCGTGGTGCAGCTCGACCCGATCTATGTCGATATCCAACTGCCGGTCGAAAAGCTAAGACGCATACGCGATGCGCTGAAGGGTGGGCGTTTGGCCAAGGCCGGTCCCGATCAGGCCGAGGTCGTTTTGTTGCGCGAAGACGGCGCCGTGTACCCTCACCGGGGACGCGTCGACGTAACGGATGTGACTGTCAACCAAAGCACAAGCTCCGTCACCGTCAGGGGCGTGTTTCCCAATCCGGATGAAGACCTCTTGCCCGGGATGTATGTACGCGTCCAGCTGAGCGAGGAGGTTCGCGAGGACGCGATCCTGGCGCCTCAGCAAGGCGTAAGCCGCAACCCGCAGGGAGAGGCCACGGCGCTGCTGGTGAACGCCGAGGGCGAGGTCGTGAAGCGCCAGCTTGAGACAGCACGGGCGATCGGCGGTTTCTGGCTGGTGGAAAAGGGCCTGGAGCCGGGTGATCGTCTGATCGTCTCCGGCCTGCAAAAGATTCGCCCCGGTGCCAAGGTCAAGCCGGTCACGGCGGATATTCCATTGCACCCCACCAGCAACCGGCAAACCGGCGGCACGGACAGTTCGACTACGGGCTCCTCCAAAGAAGAGGACCCCGTGCGATGATCAATTTCTTTATTTCCCGGCCCGTTTTCGCCTGGGTGCTGGCGATCGTCACCATGCTGGCCGGCATCATGGCGATCTTTGTTCTGCCGATCCAGCGGTATCCCTCGGTGGCGCCGCCGGCCGTGGATATCCAGGCGGATTATCCCGGCGCATCGGCGGACACCGTTTCCAACACGGTGGTTCAGGTCATCGAGCAAGAGATGACCGGCCTCGACAACCTGCTCTATATGAGCTCGACGGCCGATTCCTCGGGCCATGCTACGGTTACCCTGACCTTTGCGGCCGGCACCGACCCGGACATCGCCCAGGTCCAGGTGCAGAACAAGCTCAAGCTGGCCGAGCCGCGACTCCCCGAGGTGGTGCGCCAGCAGGGGATCAGTGTCGAGAAAGCCAGCACCAGCTTCCTGATGGTGATGGCGTTCGTCTCCACCGACGGCCGCCTCAGCAAGCTGGATCTCTCCGATTTCATCAGTTCCGAGTTGGCCGAACCCATCGGACGGGTGACTGGTGTCGGCAGCGTGCAGGTTTTCGGCTCTGAATATGCGATGCGGATTTGGCTGGACCCTTCGGCTTTGACCAACTACGGCCTGACCGTCGCCGACGTGAGTGCCGCCGTCGAGGCGCAGAACGCCCAGGTCACCGCCGGCCAGCTTGGCGGGCTGCCCGCGGTCGAGGGCCAGCAGCTCAATGCCACGGTCACCGCCCAGACTTTGCTCACCTCAACCGAAGAGTTCCGCAACATCCTGCTCAAGAGTATGCCCGACGGCTCCCGGGTACGCCTGGGGGATGTTGCTCGCGTTGAGCTGGGCGGCGGTGCGGTCCAGATCGACACCTTTTATGATGGCGAGCCGGCATCGGGGTTGGCCGTCAGTCTGGCTCCGGGCGCCAATGCGCTTTCCGTCACCGAAGCTGTCAAGGCGCGTGTCCAGGAGCTTCAGCCGTACTTTCCCGAGGGTGTCGAGGTTCGGTATCCCTACCAGACCGCGCCCTTCGTGGAGGCCTCCATGGAGGCGGTGGTCGAAACGATCATCGAGGCAATCGTGCTGGTGGTTCTGGTCATGTTGGTGTTTCTCCAGAGTTGGCGGGCCACCCTGATACCGGCGATCGCGATCCCGGTGGTGCTGCTCGGCACTTTTGCGATCATGGCGGCCTTCGGCTTTTCCATCAACATGCTCACCCTTTTCGGTCTCGTATTGGCGATCGGCCTTCTGGTGGATGACGCCATCGTGGTGGTGGAGAATGTCGAGCGGGTGATGCACGAGGATCGCCTGAGCCCGATGGAGGCGACGCGCAAGTCCATGGGGCAGATCGCCAGCGCGCTCGTCGGCATCGGTGTCGTGCTGTCGGCCGTCTTCATTCCCATGGCCTTCTTCCCCGGCTCCACGGGGGCGATTTACCGGCAGTTTTCCTTGAGTATTGCCGGCGCCATGGTTCTCTCGGTGCTGGTCGCCCTGATCCTGAGCCCCATGTTGTGTGGCCGGGTGCTGAAGCCCGCCCACCATAGAACCTTGCTGCAAAGGTTGTTCGGCTGGTTCGAAGCGGGGTTGGGGCGCCTGACCCGGGGCTATGTCCGACTGGTTGGCCATACGGCGCGCCACGCCTGGCTCTACACATTTGCGTTCCTGGGCATCGTCGGCCTGGTGGCCGTTCTCTTTGTGCGGTTGCCCGGCGGGTTCTTGCCGGCGGAGGACCAGGGGTTCGTCTTGGTGCAGTATCAGTTGCCCGCCGGTGCGACCCAGCAGCGCACGATCGATACCATGGAAACGATCGAGAATTACTTTCTGGAGCAGGACGCGGTGCAGGGGCTCTTTACGATTGCCGGTTTCAGTTTTGCCGGCCGGGCGCAGAATGCGGGACTGGCATTCGTCAATCTCAAGCCCTGGAGCGAACGCGATCCCGAGACGCAAAGCGCCGACGCTATCATTCAGCGGGCGAACCAGGCGCTTTTCGGCCTGGTGCGCGACGGGCGCGCTTTCGCGTTCAACCTGCCGCCGATCCCGGAATTGGGGCAGGCACTGGGCTTCGAGTTGCGCTTACAGGATCGCGGCGCCATCGGGCATGAAGCGCTCATGGGGGCTCAGGGTCAATTGCTGCAAATGGCGGGCCAAAGTCCGGTTCTCACCAATGTGCGTCCCAACGGCTTGACTGACAATCCGCGCTACAAGGTCGACATCGACCACGAAAAGGCGCAAGCCCTCGGCATATCCCTTGCCGAGATCAGCCGGCTGCTGTCCGTGACCTGGGGCTCGCAATACGTCAACGACTTTCTTCATGAGGGCCGCGTCAAGCGCGTGTATCTCCAGGGTGATGCCCCATACCGGATGCTGCCGGAAGACTTCGACGCGTGGTATTTGCGGGCCGCCGATGGCGACATGACGCCCTTGAGCGAGGTGACGAGCGGGCGCTGGGGGTATGGCTCACCGCGTCTTGAACGCTTCAACGGCGTTCCGTCGCGCCAGATTCAGGGCGAACCGGCGCCGGGCTACAGCACCGGCGAAGCCATGGCCGAGATCGAACGTTTGATCGCTCAACTCCCGGAGGGTGTGGCCGGGGCCTGGAGCGGCATGTCCTACCAGGAACGCCAGGCCGGCGCCCAGGCGCCGCTGCTCTACGCGCTTTCGGCATTGGTGGTGTTTCTTGCGCTCGCCGCGCTCTATGAAAGCTGGACGATCCCGATTTCGGTCATGCTTGCGGTTCCGCTGGGCGTGCTTGGGGCGGTGCTCGCGGCCATGGTTCGGGGCCTGCCCAACGACGTGTTCTTTCAGGTCGGAATCCTGACCACCGTCGGCGTGACCGCGCGCAACGCCATTCTTCTCGTGGAGTTCGCGCGCGCACTTGAGGACAAGGGTATGGGACTGATCGAGGCGACCGAGGAAGCCGCGCGCGTGCGCTTGCGGCCCATCCTGATGACATCGGTCGCCTTCAGCATGGGTGTGGTGCCGCTGGCTTTCGCCAGTGGCGCCGGTGCCACCACACGTATCGCCATAGGCACGGCGGTTCTCGGCGGCATGATCTCGGCAACGATTCTGGCCACGTTCTTCATTCCCCTGTTCTATGTGGTCGTCCGCCGTATCACCGAATTCTTGCGCCGCCGCATATCCGGTGACGGGCGTCTGGCGTCCGCGCCCCCCGAACGGTCAGACGGAGGTGCGGCTGATGACCAGTAAGATATTGCTTGCCGCTGTGATTGCGCTTTCACTTGGCGGGTGCTCACTCGCGCCGGGTTTCATGAAACCTGAAACGCCGGTACCGGAAAACTGGTCTTCGGCGCGGCTCGCGGCGGCAGAGAAAATTTCCACCGACTGGTGGCGCAGCTTCGACGATCCGGCGCTCGTTGCCCTTGTTGAAGAGGCGCTCGGCGCCAACAACGACCTGCAACTTGCCGCCGCACGCGTGGCCGAGGCGCGGGCGCTTCTTACCGGGCAACAGGCGGAACGGTATCCGCTTCTGGAGGTCGAGGGCGCCGCCGTGCGCCAGGAGCCGAGCGAGGAAACCGATACCGCGGGGACCCGCGGTATCACCGATACCGCGGGGACCCGCGGCGGCCAGCCCTTCAACGATCTGCAAGTCAGCGGTGTGCTGTCCTACGAGTTGGATCTATGGGGGCGGCTGGCGAACGCCAGCGAAGCGGCGCGCGCCCGGCTCTTGGCCAGTGCGGCCAATCGCGAGGCCGTGCGTCTCGCAGTCATTGGGGAGGTGGCCAATGGCTACTTCAACTTGCGCGCGCTCGACCGTCAGATCGAGATCGCGGAGCGCACCATGGCATCCCGCCGCGAATCGGTGGCCTTGCAGCGTACCCGGTTCGAAGGGGGCGACGTTGACGAATTGGCCCTGCGGCAGGCCGAGTCCGAGCTCGCTGCCGCCGAGTCCGAGCTTCCGAGGCTTCGCCAGCAGCGAACCCGCCAACGCAATGCCCTGGCGGTCCTGCTGGGTCGAAATCCACACCGGATCATAAAGGATGATATTACCGTGGCGGATGCGATCGATGCGATCAATGCCCCGGCCAGCGTCCCTGCCGGACGGCCCGCCGATCTAATCGTTCGGCGTCCCGATATCGCTGCCGCCGAGCAGGAATTGGTGGCCACCAACGCCGAGATCGGCGTTGCCCGCGCGGCGTTCCTGCCCAGGATTTCGTTTGTCGGCCTGCTCGGCCTGCAAAGCGCGTCTGGCGGCGACCTGTTTCAGGGGTCCGCGTCCGCTTGGCAGTTGGGCGGCTCGCTGGTCGGGCCGTTGTTGGACTTCGGCCGCGCCGAGGCGTTGGTGGATCAGGCGGAGGCACGTCAGCGCCAGGCTCTGATCACGTATCGCCAGACCATTCAGACAGCTTTTCAGGAGGTGCTCGACGCGCTGGCAGGAATGCGCCGCGCCGAGGAGCGTCTGCAAGCGCAGGCTCGTCAAGTGGCGGCGCTGCGAAGCACCGCCGAACTTGCCCGGCTGCGTTTTGAAGGCGGGATTTCCAGCTACCTGGAAGTACTGGACGCCGAGCGCAGCTTATTCACAACCGAACTCGACCTTGTAGAAACGCAGCGCGACCGTTTGCAGTCGACCGTCAATTTGTATCGCGCCCTGGGCGGTGGTTGGCAGGGACCGTCAAACGCGCAGGCTGTTACGGGATCGATGCCGAATTCTGCCGACATTCCCCAAGATCAGCACGAATTTTGATGATGGGCAGGAAATCTGGTCAAAAACTGACAATGAAACAGTTCATTAAAGCAGGTATTCAAGGCGTCGCCGCTGCGATTGTCATTGGACTGGGCGTTTAGGCTTGGTGGCATTTTCAACCGCAGGACTTGCCCGATGGATTCGCCGCCGGTAACGGCCGGATCGAGGCGGTCGAGATCGATATCGCGGCCAAGACCGCGGGCCGGATTCGGGAGATCCTGGTCAACGAAGGCGACTTCGTCCGTGCCGGCCAGGTCTTGGCGAAAATGGACACGGCCGTCCTGGAGGCGCAGTTCCGGGAGGCCGAAGCGCATCTGCGGCGGGCGCTCATCGGCATCGAGACCGCGCAAAGCCGGGTGACCCAGCGCGAAGCCGAGAAGCAGGCCGCCGAGGCGCTGATAGCCCAGAGGAAGGCCGAACTCGACGCCGCGCAAAGGCGGGTCGCGCGCTCGGAGGAACTCTCCCCACAAGGCGCCGTCCCCGTCTCGAAGCTGGACGACGACCGCGCCGCCTTTCAGGCGGCGAAGGCTGCGGTCGGCGCCACGGAGGCGCAGGCGGCGGCCGCGCAAGCCGCCATAGGGGAAGCCAAGTCGGATGTCATTGCCGCGGAGGCCGCGGTGGAAGCGGCGCGGGCCACCATCCAGCGCATCCAGGCCGATATCGACGACAGCGTGCTGACGTCGCCGCGCGACGGCCGCGTCCAGTACCGCGTCGCCCAGCCCGGCGAAGTGCTCTCTCCCGGCGGCGTGGTGCTGAACATGGTCGATCTCACCGATGTCTACATGACCTTCTTCCTGCCGACGGAACAGGCTGGGCGGGTCGCGCTCGGAGCCGAGGCGCGGCTCGTGCTCGACGCCGCCCCGCAATACGTGGTCCCGGCCGCAATCTCCTTGGTCGCGGACGTCGCGCAGTTCACGCCCAAGACGGTGGAGACGGAAGATGAACGCCAGAAGCTGATGTTCCGCATCAAGGCGCGGATCGCCCCGGACCTGCTCAGAGAGCACCTCCTCCAGGTCAAGACCGGCCTGCCGGGCATGGCCTATGTGCGGCTCGACCCGCGGGTCGATTGGCCGCCTGAACTGCAGACGAGGCTGCCGCAATGAGCCGGGATGTAAATGCACAGATCGCGGATGGCGGGGGTGCTGCCGCGCCGGTTGCCCGCCTGCGGGATGTGTCCCTGCGCTACGGCAAGGTGCGTGCGCTCGACGAGGTCACCATCGACATTCCGGCGGGCTGCATGGCCGGGCTGATCGGCCCTGACGGGGTCGGCAAGTCGAGCCTGTTGGCGCTGATCGCGGGCGCCCGCGCGGTCCAGACGGGACAGGTCGAGGTGCTCGGCGGCGACATGGCCGATGCGCGCCATCGCCGCGGAGTCGGCCCGCGCATCGCCTACATGCCGCAGGGCCTGGGGCGGAACCTCTATCCGACGCTCTCGGTGTTCGAGAACCTCGACTTCTTCGGGCGCCTGTTCGGGCATGACGGCGGCGAACGGGCGCGCCGCATCGAGGCGCTGACCGAGGCCACCGGGCTCAAGCCGTTTCTCGATCGGGCGGCGGGCAAGCTATCCGGCGGGATGAAGCAGAAGCTCGGCCTCTGCTGCGCGCTGATCCACGATCCCGACCTGCTCATCCTCGACGAGCCGACCACCGGCGTCGATCCACTCTCACGACGCCAGTTCTGGGCGTTGATCGCCGGCATCCGTCGTTCCCGGCCCGGCATGAGCGTGCTGGTGGCCACGGCCTATATGGAGGAAGCGGCGCGCTTCGACTGGCTGGCGGCAATGGACGGCGGGCGGGTGCTGGCCAGCGACACGCCCCAGGGCCTGCTGCGGAGCACGGGGGCGGATTCGCTGGAGGCGGCCTTCATCCGGCTGCTGCCGGAAGACAAGCGCCGGGATTATCGGGCGGTGGAGATTCCGCCGCGGCCGGCAGACGATGGCGATAGCGCGATCGAGGCCCGGGATCTGACCATGCGCTTCGGCGACTTCACCGCGGTCGATCATGTGAACCTGCGTGTCCCACGGGGTGAGATCTTTGGTTTTCTCGGCTCCAACGGCTGCGGCAAGACCACGACGATGAAGATGCTGACCGGCCTCCTGCCGCCGAGCGAAGGCCGGGCCTGGCTGTTCGGACACGAGGTGGACCCGCACGACCTCGCGACCCGCCGCCGCGTCGGCTACATGTCGCAGTTCTTCTCGCTCTACACCGAACTGACGGTGCGGCAGAACCTGGTGCTGCATGCCCGGCTGTTCCACGTGCCCGCTGCCGAGATTTCAGGGCGCGTGGACGAAATGGTTGAACGCTTCGATTTGACCGCCGTGGTGGACAGCCTGCCGGGCCGGCTGCCCCTCGGCCACCGGCAACGCCTGTCGCTGGCGGTCGCCATGATCCACAAGCCCGAGATGCTGATCCTCGACGAGCCCACCTCGGGTGTCGACCCGGTGGCGCGCGACGCCTTCTGGCGCATGCTGGTCGAGCTGTCGCGCCGCGACGGGGTGACCATTTTCATCTCCACCCACTTCATGAACGAGGCCGAGCGCTGCGACCGCATCTCGCTGATGCATGCGGGCCGGGTGCTGGTCACCGACACGCCGGCGAATATCGTGCAGCAGCGGGGCGTGGAGACCCTGGAAGAGGCGTTTGTGGCGCACCTGGAAGAGGCGTCGGAGGAGGGCGAAGCCGCCGAAAGGCAACCAGGTGGGACAGCTTCGCTCGATTCGGTTGACGCGTCGGCAGGCCATGTCGAACCGCAGGGCTGGCGGCGCCAGTTCGACCCCCGACGCATAATCAGCTATGCCCGGCGCGAAGGGTTGGAGCTGCGCCGCGATCCCATAAGGCTGACGCTGGCGCTGCTCGGCAGCGTCATCCTGATGTTCGTGATGGGCTATGGGATCAACCTCGATGTCGAGGATCTCACCTTCGCGGTGCTGGATCGCGACCAGACCACCGTCAGCCGCGACTATACGCTCAACCTCGCCGGCTCCCGGTACTTCGTCGAGCGTGCGCCGATTACCGGTTATGCCGATCTCGACCGGCGAATGCGCGAAGGCGACATCAGTCTGGCGATCGAAATCCCGCCGGGTTTCGCGCGCGACATCGCCCGGGGCCGGCGCGTCGAAATCGGCGCCTGGATCGACGGCGCCATGCCGACACGGGGGGAGACCGTCCGCGGCTATGTGCAGGGGATTCATGCCCACTGGCTGGCGACCAGGGCGCGCGAGGCCGGCTACGGCGAGGCTTTGGCGGGGCTCGTCAATATCGAGACCCGGTTTCGCTATAACCCTGACGTCAAGAGCCTGGTGGCGATGGTGCCGGCGGTGATCCCGCTGCTGCTCATGCTGATCCCGGCCATGCTCGCGGCGCTCAGCGTGGTGCGCGAGAAGGAGCTCGGCTCGATCACCAACTTCTACGTTACGCCGACGACGCGGCTCGAATTCCTGCTCGGCAAGCAGTTGCCCTATATCGTGCTGTCTTTCCTGAGCTTCCTGCTGCTCACGCTGCTTGCGGTGACCGTCTTCGGCGTGCCGCTGAAGGGCAGCTTCCTGACGTTGGCGGCGGGTGCGCTGCTCTATGTCGGCGCCGCGACGGCCGTGGGGCTGCTGATCTCCACCTTCATGCGCAGCCAGATCGCGGCGATCTTCGGCACGGCGGTGCTCACCATCCTGCCCGCGGCGAACTTCTCGGGCATGATCGACCCGGTCTCGTCCCTCGAAGGGATGGGCCGACTGATCGGCGAGATCTACCCGACCACGCATTTCCTGACGATCGCGCGCGGCACCTTCTCGAAGGCCCTCAACTTCTCCGACCTGCATGCCGCCTTTCTCCTACTGGCGCTGGCCGTGCCGGTCCTGATCGGGCTGTCCGCCGCGCTGCTCAAGAAGCAGGAGCGGTAGTCCATGCGCCTTGCCAATATTCTCCATCTCGGTGTCAAGGAGTTGCGCAGCCTCGTCCGCGACCCGACCATGCTGGTGCTGATCGTCTACGCCTTTACCCTTTCGGTCTACACGGCGGCCACGGCCATGCCGGAGACCCTCAACAAGGCGCCGATCGCGGTTGTGAACGAGGACCGCTCGCCGCTGTCATGGCGCATCGTCAGCGCCTTTTACCCGCCATACTTTGTTCTCCCCGAGGTGATCGACCAGGCCGAGATGGACGCCCGCATGGATGCCGGCCTCGACACCTTCGCCCTCGACATCCCGCCCAATTTCCAGCGCGACCTGCTGGCGGGGCGGCGGCCAACGGTCCAGCTCAACGTCGATGCCACGCGCATGAGCCAGGCTTTCACCGGCAGCGGCTATATCCAGACCATCGTGAGCGACGAGGTGCGAGCCTTCGCGCAGCGTTATCGCGAGGTTCCGGAGTTGCCGGTCGATCTGGCGCTCCGGGTACGCTTCAACCCCCAGCTCAACAAGTCGTGGTTCGGCGCCATCATGTAGGTCATCGACAACGTGACCATGCTCTCCATCGTCCTTACTGGCGCGGCGCTGATCCGCGAGCGCGAGCACGGCACCGTCGAGCATCTGCTGGTCATGCCGGTCACGCCTTTCGAGATCATGAGCAGCAAGGTATGGGCGATGGCGCTGGTCGTCCTTGCCGCCACCGCCTTCGCGCTCACCGCCGTCGTGCAGGTCTGGCTGTCCGTGCCGATTCAAGGCTCGCTCGCGCTGTTCCTGGCCGGGGCGGCGCTGCATCTGTTCGCGACCACCTCGATGGGCATCTTCCTCGGCACTGTCGCCCGCTCCATGCCGCAGTTCGCCCTGCTGCTCATGCTGGTGCTGCTGCCCTTGCAGATGCTCTCTGGCGGCTCGACGCCGCGCGAGAGCATGCCGGAGGCGGTGCAGTACATCATGCTCGCCGCGCCCAACACACACTTCGTGATGCTGGCCCAGGCGATCCTGTACCGCGGCGCGGGCATCACGGCAGTCTGGCCGCAGTTCCTCGCCATCGCCGCGATCGGAGCGGTCCTGTTCGGCTTCGCGCTCGCGCGGTTCCGTCGCACCATCAGCACCATGGCTTGAGCATGCAAATGAGACAGGGACAAAAGGTCAGGACACCCTCGCCATTGAGAAGATGGTTGACCACCTTGGTGGTGGCTGCCGCAGGTTCTGTAGGGTCTCTTCCGGCTGTTGCGGCCGACGAGACGGAAACCGGCACCCTGAGCCTGATCTTCGAGAACGACCTCTTCTACGGCACGGACCGCAACTACACGAACGGTGTGCGCGCCTCCTGGCTGTCCGGCCCGGACGGGACGCCCGACTGGACGCTTGGCGCGGCCCGCTGGTTCCCGTTGTTCCCGGAGGGCGGCACCGTGCGGACGAGCTATGCCGTCGGACAGAACATGTACACGCCGGACGACGTCGCGCTGCGGAACCCGCCGCGCGACGACCGCCCCTATGCCGGCTGGCTGTACGGCTCGGTCGGGCTGATCGCCGAGACCGGCCGTCGGCTCGACCAGCTGGAGCTCACGCTCGGGGTCGTCGGACCGGCCTCGCTCGCCGAGCAGACGCAGACGCTTATCCACGAGATCACGGGCTCGCAGGAGCCGCGCGGATGGGATACCCAGCTTAAGAACGAGCCCGGTGTCGTCCTGACCTACCAGCGCAGCTGGCGCGGCTTCGTCTCGCAGTCGGTCTCCGGCTTCGGTTTTGACGTGACGCCACATGCTGGCGGCGCCCTCGGCAACGTCTTCACCTACGCCAACGCCGGGATGATGCTGCGCTTGGGCCAACGCCTGCCGCTCGACTATGGCCCGCCGCGCATCCAGCCCAGCTTGCCGGGTTCGGGCTTCTTCGTGCCCCAGGACCGCTTCGGCTGGTACCTGTTCGCCGGCGTGGAGGGGCGGGCGGTCGCGCGCAACATCTTCCTGGACGGCAACACCTTCAAAGACAGTCGCAGCGTGGACAAGGAGCCGCTGGTCGGCGACCTCCAGTTTGGTATCGCAATGACCTGGCGCAAAGTGCGCCTGAGCTACACGCACGTGCTGCGCACGCGGGAGTTCGAGACCCAGGACGAGGCCAACGATTTCGGGGCCTTCAGCCTCTCGGTACGGTTTTGACCCTTGGCCGCGAAAGTGTTCGCAGTGCGCCCGGACCGCTCCAGCCGCTGCTCGATCCACCTGTCGGACAGCCACAGCAGCAGCGTCCCGGCGATGATCAGCAGGGTGATGGCGAGCAGCAAGATGCGGTTCATCGTGCCAGTCTAATACCAACGGCAGAGATTATCGACCTGCATGGGCCCATTGCCTCAGGCCGATTGAGGTGATGGTTTCGGGCTGAGCAACGAGGCGGTTCCAAGGGCTACCGGCCCACCCATAGCGGCGAGGTTTCAAGTCCATATCTTGACTTGGAAAGAAGCCCCACCGTAGGGGTGGGGCTCCAGTCGTCGATTGGGGCCGGTTAGGCCGCAGGCTTCAACGGCTTCGGAGCCATACGCTGACCCTCAAGCCACTTGTTGAATTCGGCGCGGTCGATATAGACCCGGCCACCGATCTTCAGCAGCGCGGGCTTCAGTCCATTCGTTTCCGCATGGAATATCCACCAGCGCAACGTGTGCTCCGTGATGACCGGCGAATCCTGTCAACGCCGGACTAAAAATGCATCAGCCGGCCGGACTAAAAATGCATCACTTGTGATCGAGAGAGGGCCCCTGCAGGGGCCCTCTCTCGATTGCGCGCCGTTCAGTCCTGAGCGGTGTCTTTTGATCGCCCCTGCGCCTGCTTGAGACGGTAGCTTTCGCCGTTCATCTCAAGGATATGGACGTGATGCGTCAGCCGGTCGAGCAGCGCGCCGGTAAGGCGTTCGGAGCCGAAGACGGACGTCCATTCGTCGAAGGGCAGGTTGCTCGTGACGATGGTCGAGCCGCGTTCGTAGCGCTCGCTGAACACCTCGAACTGAATAGCCCCTAGATTCGTAGACGCCTTCTTCCCTAATTTTGAGGCTGGGGGGCGATGATGGACAACGCCAATTTCAGCGACGATTTCAAACGGGACGCGGTGGCGCAGATCACCGAGGGAGGCTATCAGGTCGCGGAAGTTTCGAAGCGGCTAGGCGTCAGCCAGCCCAGCCGCGAATGCGGACGGCGCCCGGCTATTTCTTCGATGTTCTGCGCAGCGCCCGCAGCAGCTTCCCGTCGGGCGGCGGTCGGCGCACGAGGCGGAAGTGCGCATCGCGCTGGCGTATCCACAGGGTGCCGTCGGCGGCGAAGGCAAGTGGACGAAGCCCGGTCGTATGCGCCGCAACCTCCCGCTGGAGCGCGCAGGTCGAAAGGTCGAAAATCCGAACGGAGTTCTGGTCCGCCACGGCAAGCCGGGTGCCATCCCGACTGAACGCAGCCGCTTCAGCGCGGCTCCGGTGCAGCGAGGGACAAAGCTTCTCCTGCTCGCCTTCGCCCTGCCCGTAGGACAGGAGCGTGAGTCGCTCCTGGTAGGTCGAAACGAACGCGCGCCGCAATGGATCGTCGGCGCGCCAGTATTCCCATGTCGAACCCGGGGTTTCGGTCGTGAAGTTGGTAAACTCGCCGGTAGCCAATGTCAGAATGCGGGGGGGCACGTCGAGATCATGGAAGACCACGGCGTGCGTGGCCGAGCGTGTTCCGCCACCGGGAAAGCTCACATGGCTGACAGAGCGGACATCGGCCGGCAAGTCGCCTGCCTGCAGCAGTTTGCCGTCCGTGCCGACGACCGAAAGCTCGACCGGCACGGACGGTCGGTGTGCGTAGTCATGACCGATCATCAGCGCCCGGCCATCGGGCGCCGGGAAAAGCGCGGCGCTCTGCGCCCTCCGCCTGTCCACGAGGTCCGGAGTGTAAGCAGCGGCGGTGTCCAAATCCTCAATCGGCAAACGCAGCAGGCTGACCTGGCGGGTTTCCGGAGATTCCGGTGAATCGGTCTGAACGAGCCAGAGCACATCATGCGCAAAGGCCGTATCCAGAATCCTCGCGCCTTCGGGCGGGGAAATAGTGCCATGCGCGGTGCCGGTTTCAGCATCGATCACCCGAACCGCGCCATCCTGCAGCGAAAGAACTGCCATCCCGGAGCGCGCAAGAAGCCGCAGGGGTTGCATCCTGTCGGGGCCGGCCCGGGCCACCCCGTCGACCCGCAGCACCGCCTCCCCGTTCTTGGTCCGCCAGAGCTTGAGCCTGTTTCGAAACGTTTCGGGACAGCCCGGAAAACCGCAATCGAACGCCTGCGCTATGCCAACCATTCGGCCATCATCGAGCAGCACCGGCGCAACATTGCGATTTACCTCCTGCTGGCCGTCGGGTACGGGTGCCAGTGCAAAGCGAATGCGGGGCGAGAGCGCATTTCCGTCCGCCGTGAAGACCTTCACGAAAAATCCGTCGTCTTCCGTCCGGAAAATTGCTGCAATGGTCGTTCCGTCGTCGCTAACGACCGGCGGGGAGACAGGGATCAGTTCGGGCGCGAAGGCCGGCGCTTGCGGCACCGACCAGCGGCGAACCGTGCCGTCCTCTCCGCCCGACCAGAGTGCCCGCGCAGTGCCGTCGAGCCAGAGCGCCTGCACCTTGCCTTCGTGGCCGGCGAAATCCCCGACCGGCTGAAACGCGGCGCCGTCATGGACGGTGATCGTGTCGCCGGTTGCGCAGGCCGAGATCTTCGCATCAGCGTCGATCGTCCAACCGTCGGTTCGGGCGTGAAGCGTCAGACTGTCGACTAGGGTCTGGCCGCAGCCTTCGACAACGCGGGCCATGCCGTTGGGCGTTCTGAGTTCCGCCTGCGATTGCCAGTCCCTCCAGAATTTCGGCAAGGCCCAGAGATCGCGCGCGATCGGCACAATTCCGGCAGGGTATGCCTTGCGCAATAGGTGCGCCTCCAGCGGCTCGGCCGTTGTCGCGTCCCAGACCTGAACACACCAGTCGCCGTCGCCCAGGGGCCGGGCGTGGGAGATGTGCATCCGGTCGGGAGAGAGCGTGACGCTGTCCTGCCGCTCGGGATCCGCAGCGCCCGCGTCCGGACAGGCGGCCGTGCCGTCGGCCGAAACCAGCGACGTGACGGGGCCTTCGCCGATCTGCCAGACGGCAAGCGCCTTGCGGCCGTGGCCCCACGAGAGAAAGAGCGTGTCGTCATCGCCGAACCCCGGCGACACATGCAGGTCTTTCCCGATCAGCGTGGTGGTGGTGGCGGTGACCTCGCCCACGTCATCGCCCCGGGTCAGATCGACCACGCCCAGCGTCGTCTGGTCTCCCGGCCCGGTGTGGTAGGAGGTCACAAAGGCCCGAGTTCCACGGGGCGAGAGTACCGAGTGCCCGAACCATTTCGAGGCGTTCAGTTCGACGTTGCGCGAAACCTTCCCCGTGTCCGGGTCGATCACGCTGGCCGACACGTCGTTGGCCCAGGTGCCGTCGTCTTTCTGCCGCTCGGCGTTGCGGACCGCAAACAGCATCCCGGACGCACCGAGGGGTTCGAGAAGGGTGTCCGGCGGATGGCTGGCATGCGGCTTTCCGGTATCCCGCTCGATCACGCGTATTGCGCCGCTTGCCAGAAACACGGCAAGTCGCCCGGCCGGCGTCGGGCGCAGCGCCGTCACCGGTTCTTCGAACTGCGCGAGCGATCCGAGCGCCGTGCTGTCGGCCATTGCCCGCCGCAGCGCCGCCAAGGCTTCCGGAACGACCGGTCGCTCGGGATTCTCCAGGCTGGCGGGAAGGGCCGCATCCAGAAACGCGATTGCATCGGAGCGACGGCCTTCGTCCATCGCAGCCTGCGCCTGGCCGGCGAGGCGCGCGGACTGTTCCGCCAATTGCCGCATTTCGGCCTCGCGCACCATATAGACACCGGCCGCCACGGCGACCGCAGCTACGCAAGCGGCCGCCCCTGCAAGGATGCGCCGCCTTGTCCTGCGGCGTTTCTCGCGCTGCCAGAGCGTGTCGAAATCAATACCGACAAGTCCTGCGGCCAGCCGCGCGACAAGGCGAGGGAAACTGTCTTTCGCGGCATCCGGGGCCAGTGGCTCATCGGCTTCGGCTGTCAGGTTGCCATCGGCATTCACGCGGCGCAGGAGCGATGGGGGAAAGCAACGCTCTTCCGGGGCCTCGGCGTCGGGTCTGCCCGCAACGATGACGGCAAAGACCTTCGCCTCAGGGCCGCGGCTTTTGAACTTGCGGATCTCGGCATCGACCCATTTCGATCCCGCCGAGTTCGGGCTGCAGATCACGACGAGCGCAGCACTATCCTCGATCGCCCGTTCCAGCGCGGTGCCGAGGCTCGGCGCGCCAGCCAGTTCGTCGTCGTCGCGGAAGAAACGGCCAAGTTTTCGGCCCGGGTGCGGTCCCTCAGGCAGGCCCACGGGTAGCCGGTAGCGTTCGAGCGCACGGTGAATGCGCATCGCCCAAGCCTTGTCCTTCTGACTGTAGCTTATGAAACCGGCATAACGGGGCGCCGCCGTCCCGTCCGGTCGCTCTTCCTTTGCCGTCATGGCGCGGGCGCCCCTCTGTCCTGACGGTGTCAACCTAGCCAATGCCCGGCGCTGCGATAAACCGAATTTTGAAATCCATGCCACTGGTTTGGCCGGAGATCGCCCCGCACCTCCGGGTGTCCGTCGTGAGGAGAAATGAGGCAGCCGGGTTGGTCTTCCAACGGCGCAACCGGACGCTTGGAACGCCAGGGTCAGCGTGTCGGTGGCGTCACCGGGCGGCTGTGCTTCAGCGAGGCGGATACGAGGCGGACCACCGCCGAGCCCAAGCCGTCCGTGCCGGGGCTCCGCCTCCGGGCGGGCTGTTGAGCGGTCGTCGGCGACGACATTAATAACAGTATAGAACTGTATAAAAATATTCTTTGTTGTGTTTGATCGTGAAATCATGCCAAACACGAGCATGCTCCGGCGACGGACGGGCCGTTTCACGACACGAAGGAGAAAGCGATGTCGACGGATCTTAAGACCCTGATCGCTGAGATCCAGGAGAGCTTCCGTAGCGAACCGGCCAAGGCGCTCGCGCGCTTTGAGAGCCGCTCGCGCTTGCAGGACGGTCTCAGGACTGAGGCGACGCTGCGCCAGCATCGCGTCGTCGTCGACGAGCCGGAAGCGCTGGGCGGCAGTGATGCCGGGCCAAACCCGGTGGAGCTGGTGCTGGCGGCGCTCGGCACCTGCCAGGAGATCACCTACCGCGCCTTCGCCAGCGCACTCGGCATTCCGCTGGAAGAGGTGAGCGTCGAGCTGGAGGGCGAACTGGACCTGCGCGGCTTCTTCGCCGTCGACGATGGCGTGCCGGCGGGCTACCGGACGATCCGCGGCACGGTGCACCTGAAGTCGTCGGCGTCGCAGGAGGAGTTGGAGAAACTGCGCCAGGCGGTCAACGCGCACTGCCCCGTGCTCGACACGCTGACGAGCCCGGTGAAGGTCGAGCTCGGCCTCGCCGCCGAGAACCCTACGCGGGCCGCCTGAGCGCTGCCGACGGGCGCGTTCACGTGTCGTCGCCGCGCTGTCCGGCGCCCTGCTCGCAGGCGTGCGCCGTCTTTTCTGGTACGTCACACCGTACCAGTCGAAGAACCGTTAGATGGCGCTCAAGGCCATTCGCTCGCCGTGCGACCGTTCAAGGCGCCCGGCGATCTCGGCGAAGGTCCAGAACCATCTGCGAGTGCCGGATCAATCCTCCTCAGATGTTGGAGTGGGCCCCTGGGGCTGGACGGTCAGAGGACCCGGTCTGGGTGCACAATCTGCGCGCCCACCCCGACGTCGAGCTCCGCGACCGCACCGAGGTCTGGCCGATGCGCGTCCGCGAGGTGCCGGAAGGACCTGAGCGCGAGCGGCTCTGGGCGGCGGCGGCCGAGGCTTTCCCACCCTATGACGCGTACCAGGCGAAGACCTCGCGCCGGATCCCGGTATTCGTCGCCGAACCCGCCTGACCGCGGAGCCTCAGGTCTTCGGGGTCAGCACCACGATCTCGCGCCGGACGAAGCGCCAGTGCTCGCCGCGGCGGGCGAGTTCGTCGCGGTAGACGCCGCGGAGCTGGACGAGCCGCTTGCTGCGGCGGGTAACGGCGTCGGCGTCGAAATAGGTCTCGGCGGTGGCCCGCTCGCCGTCGATCCGGATCGCCGGGGCGTAGATCAGGTGGCGGAGCTCGTCGACGGGGTCGCGCATCTTCGCGATCCTGAGAACGCCGGCGCAAAAATCCCTCACTGAAGCGGCCGGATTGTCTGGTTTCGCCGGAGTAAAACTCCATCAGTGATGACCCTTTGCGATTGCCTGCGAAGGGCGGGGGATGAAGGACGTGGATCTATATGCGCGCGTGCGGCACGCGGTGATGATCGAGGGGATAAGCAAGCGGGAGGCGGGGCGACGGTTCTCGATCGATCCGCGGACGGTCGACAAAATGCTGCGGTTCTCGATCCCGCCGGGTTATGTGCGCAAGCGTCCGCCGGCGCGTCCGAAGCTCGATCCGTTCGTCGGCGTGATCGACGCCATCCTGGAAGAGGACAAGAGCCGCCCGAAGAAGCAGCGTCACACCTCGAAGCGGATCTTCGAACGGCTGCGCGACGAGTACGGCTTCACCGGCGGGATCACGATCGTGAAGGACTACATCTGCGGCGCGCGACAGCGCCAGCAGGAGGTCTTCGTGCCGCTCGCCCACCCGCCGGGCCATGGGCAGGCGGACTTCGGCGAGGCGCTGGCGCGCATTGGGGGCGTGGAGCGCAAAATCCACTTCCTCGCGATCAGCCTGCCGCACTCGGACGCCTGCTTCGTCATAGCCTACCCGGCGGAGACGACGGAGGCCTTCTGCGACGGCCATGTGAGCGCCTTCGCCTTCTTCGGCGGCGTGCCGCGCTCGATCCTCTACGACAACACCAGGATCGCGGTCGCCCGGATCCTGGGCGACGGGAGACGGGAGCGCACGCGGGTCTTCAGCGAACTGCGCTCGCATTATCTGTTCGAGGATCGCTTCGGCCGCCCGGGACGTGGGAACGACACGGATGAGATTGAATAGCCCCTTTCTGCTCGGGCTGCGCAATTCTTCCGGTGTTCACAGGCGATCACGGATAGCGATCGGCTCTACGGCAGCTCATTGTCGCTCCCTGCCAACGACATCCTTGGCCTTGGTGCTAGGACCCGTTTTGCGCCACCCGGTCGTCATTCGTCGGTAAGAGTCCTCCGCCCCTTGCCCCCGTTGTCGCTCTTCGCGCCGCCGGGCCGCTATGTTGTAGTCGTATGAAGCACCTCTCTGGCCGCGCCGTGGCGGATACCCGGCGCGCAACTCGAGATCACGAAGCTTCTTCGCGTGCAGCGACGGCCGCACCCAGCTGTAGTCCTCGCCCTTGGTCAGCAGATGCCAGACGATCACCGCCAGCTTGCGCGCGACGGCGACGGCGGCGACGTGATTGCCGCGTCGAGCGCGGACACGCTCGTAGAAGGCGCGCAACGGTCCGGGGCTTCGCACCGTTTGCCAAGCCGCCTCAACCAGGAGATGGCGCGCATTCGCGCGACCCCGCTTGGCGATCCGCCAGTGATAGGCGGGTCCTGCCCCGGATTGATGGACGCTCGGGTTGAGACCGATATAGGCGACCAGCTTGTCGGGAGCGTCGAACCGTTCGATTTGTCCAATCGCAGCCATGAGGCCGACGGCGACCACCATGTCGACGCCGGGGATCGTCATCAGCCGCGTGACGTTCGGATCCGAGAGGGCGGCGCGGGCGATGTCGCGCGCCACAGCTTTCAGCGCTTCGCTCAACCGGTCGTACTCCTCGATATGGCGATCGACGGCTTCCCGCTCATCGTCCGGCAGGTACTGGCTTTGCAACCAACTCCGCCCCTTGCGCCCGAAGATATCGGCGACCGGGCAAGAGGGAACCAGGTTGGCGTGCAGGATAGACTGAACGATGGACTTCAGCCGGACCCGTTGCCTGACCAGCTGGGTGCGCCGCGTCACCTGGCGTCGCCGCGCCGACGTCTCGGCGTCTGGGATCCAGACCTCGGGCAGGAAGCCTGCTGCATAGAGCTGGGCGAGAACGCGTGCGTCGATCGCGTCCGTCTTGATCTTCGCTTTTGCAATCAGATGCACCTGCAGCGGGTTCGCCACCGCCACTCTCGCCACATAGGGCGCGAGCACATCTGCACGGGTTTCACCGTCGGGTGGAGGGAGAGTTCCTCCATCCGGCCGGCCTTCATGGTGTTGACGCCCCGGTACTCCCAGACATTGGTCCGGTAGCGACCGTGCTGGCCGAGCTCGAAGGCGTTGACGTGCGGCGTAGAGCCCGACTTGAAGACGAAGACCAGCTCGTGGCGGGAACGGTAGAAGGCGCCCATACCGCCATTGTCCTTGGCCCAGACGACGAGGTTCTTCATCTCGTCGTAGACGGCCTGGCCGGCGTCCAGGACCTCCTGCATGTGCCGCCAGTCCATGCAGACATAGTGGATGGACCCCTCCATGGCGTGGTCGGCCATATTGCGGAACGCCGACTGCAGAAAACCCGTGAACTCGGAAGCCGACATCTCGCCCGAGGCCATGGCGAACTCCCGGTGGCGGGTCTTGCCCAGCCCGCTCACATGGCCGTTGATGGCGACGTTGTAGGGCGGGTCGGTGAAGACCATGCGCGCCTTCTCGCCGTCCATCAGGGTCGCGACCACGTCCCCGTCGAGGCTGTCGCCGCAGACCAGGCGGTGTGGACCCAGCTGCCAGAGATCGCCCGGGCGACAGACCGGCGGGCAATCGTTTTCCGTAGGCAGCCGGTCGTCATCGGGGTTGCCCGCCTCCTCGGGCGCCAGCCCGTCGACAAGCCCGTCGATCTCGGCGATCGAGAACCCGGTGACGCCCACGTCGAAGTCCAGGTCGCCGATCTCGAGCAACGCGCCCAGTTCCTTCGCCAGCAGGTCCTCGTCCCAGCCGGCATTGAGGGCGAGCTTGTTGTCGGCCAGCACGTAGGCCCGTTTCTGCGCCTCGCTCATGTGCTCGATGCGGCGGCAGGGCACCGTCTCCAGGCCCAGCAGCTCCGCGGCCGCCATCCGACCGTGGCCGGCCAGGATACGCCCCTCGCCGTCGATCAGCACCGGATTGGTGAAACCGAAGGTCTCGATGCTGTCGGCGATCTGCCGGACCTGCTTCTTCGAGTGCGTCCGGGCGTTGCGTCGCCACGGCCGAAGCTGGCCCGGCGGGATGTATTCGATATCTGTCGTGGCCATCGCCACCTCCTGCGTCAAAATCGTTTCCGTATAACTAGGATGAACGATCCGATTTGGCAATACCACTGGCATGATCCCGTAAGATCCTGTAAACGGAAGCGGCAGACGGGAGGTGTCGACGATGAGCCTGGCAACGAGGATCGCCGCCCTGCGGCGGAAGAAGAGAGAGTCCCTGAACGACGTGGCGCAGGCCGTCGGCGTCTCGAAGGCCCACATCTGGCAGCTGGAGCGGGGCGAGGCGTCGAATCCCTCGATGGCCCTGGTCCGCCGTCTCGCGGACCATTTCGGGGTGACGGTGGCCTCCCTCGCCGGCGAGGACATCGACGCTCCGGACACCGACCCAGAGCTTGCACGCATGTTCCGCCAGGCCTCGGAGCTCGACCCGCAAGACCGCGACGTGATCGACGACATGATCCAGTCGTTTCTCAAGCGCCGGAAGGCAAAGGCCGGTGACGCCGGGGCCTGAAGACACGTCGCCTTCCCGTGGGCTGTCCGGGCTCTGCCGGATGGAGCTCGACGA
Source organism: Minwuia thermotolerans (assembly GCF_002924445.1). Lineage (NCBI taxonomy): Bacteria > Pseudomonadati > Pseudomonadota > Alphaproteobacteria > Minwuiales > Minwuiaceae > Minwuia > Minwuia thermotolerans. The sequence goes on along the minus strand of NZ_PIGG01000036.1, from coordinate 1,073 downwards.
TGCCGGCCTCAACCCGGAGCGGATCGCGGCCGCGATCCATGACCAACTGGGCGAGGCAGGCGGGGCCGTCCCGGTCCAGGACATTGCCCGCCGGCTCGACATCACCGAGATCCGCGAGATGTCCTTCAACGGCGTCGAGGGCGTGCTCATCACCACGCCGGAGCGGCCCGACGGCATGATCGCGGTCAACGCGCGGTCCAGCGCCAAGCGCCGGCGGTTCACGCTGGCCCACGAGCTGGGCCACTTCCTGATGACGCACCACCGGATGGTGGGCCGGGACGGGTTCCGGTGTTCACGTTCCGACATGCTGGCCCGGGTCGAGCCCGGAGACGCCGCGACGGCCGGTCTGCACCTGGGCCAGGAGGCGGAAGCCAACCGCTTCGCGATCGAGCTGCTGGCGCCGGCACGGCGTCTGAAGCGGTACCTGCACCGCCCGCCCGACCTGGCGCGCGTGCTCGAGATCTCGGACGCCTTCGAGATCAGCCGCGAGGCCGCTGCCCGACGCTATGTCGAGCAACACCGCGACAACCTCGCGGTTCTCTTCGGCCATCACGGCCGGATCATCTACCTGCAGAAGGCCCGAGGATTCCCGTGGATCACCCGGGCCGCGGCGATCCGGTGCCCGGCCTGCCCGACGGAACTGCCGGGCTCTCGGAGATGGTCGAGGCCAACCCGGCCGACTGGCTCGACCGGGCGCCCGGCTTCGAGCTCGGCACCCAGGTCCTGCGCCAGCGCGACGACCGCTTCATCGTCCTGCTCCATGCCGAGATGACCGGCGACGCCGACGACGACACCGGCGGGATCGAGGACGCGGCGGCGCGGTTCAGCCGCTTCAACAGATGAGCTTCATCATTCGCTGATCCGGCGTTAAGCCTTCCCTGCCCTTCGCTGACCGCTATTTTCCCGACAGAGGCGAAACAGGCCTTCGAAACCCACAACGGTTCCGAGTGCCTCGGGACCAACAGAAAGAGTGAATATTTATGGACAAGAACGACGCCGCGAACGAAGCAACCAGCCGTCAGGACCTGATGGAGATGACCTCCGAGATCGTGGCGGCCTATGTCGGCCACAAC
>NZ_PIGG01000035.1 GCF_002924445.1 Minwuia thermotolerans | reverse complement strand
GCTTCGGACTGGCCCCAGACGAAGGACACGACCTGCTCCAGCGGGTAGCCGGCGCGGCGCAGCGCCTGCATCGACACCGACGGCGCGCGCCCGAACAGGTGAGTTATCACGAAATCGGCCCGGAACCGGCGGGCGATGTCGCGCGCCTGGTTGTCCATCTCGATGCCGGGCGAGGGGACCGGGAACTCCTGCAGGTCGAAGCCTTCCATCTCCGCCAGCTTGCGGACGACGGGCAGGCCCTCACGGCCGGCTGGATTGTCGAAGAACAGGTAGGCGATCTTCTTGCCCTTCAGGTCGCCGCCCAGGCGCTGGCGCGCGAACTCGACCGCGCCGCCGGCCTGCGACCAGTAACTGGCCGCCGCGGGGAACAGATACGGATAGTGCTCGCCATCCGCCGACGCTGCGGTGCCGAAGCCCGGCGAGGTGCCGGGGATCTGATCCTTCGCGAGGTCCGCGGTCAGGGCCTGGGTCACCGGCGTACCGAACAGACCGACGAGCACCGCACCTTCGGACTTGAAGCGCTGATAGCCTTCGACCGCCGGCGGGACCTTGTACTGGTTGTCGATCTCGATGACGCGGATCGTGTGCCCTTCCACGCCGCCCTTCGAGTTGACGAGAGCGACATAATCCTGAACGGCGTCGCCCATCGGGTTGCCCACGTTGGCCGTGATGCCGGTGCGGTCCGTCATCTGCCCGATGACGATCTCGGCGGACTGAGCCGTCGAGAAGGATGCGACCGCGGCGGCGACAACGCCCGCGGCAGTCAGGGTCTTCAAGAGACGTTTCATATGGTTCTACCTCCCTTTATGGCATCCGCCTGTCTCTCCCGAGGCGGACTTGGAAGTAGTTTATTACGTTTTTTGCCGGAATCGAAATTATTACGCTGTTTCAATCACCTTGACAGCAACGCCGCGCGGCGCGCGCCGGCGTGGTGCGCAATGCTCACGGCTGGCGCCAACGCGAAACGCGCCGCCCCCGGAAGGAGCGGCGCGTTCTCGGTAACGGAACGATTGTGCGGCCGGTTCAGGAAAGCCAGCGTTTGCGGCGGCGGTAGCGTTTGACGTCCCGATAGGAACGCTTCTCGCCGGATTCGCCGATGCCGAGATAGAATTCCTGGACCTCGGAATTGCTGGCGAGCTGCTTGGCGGGGCCTTCCATGACGATGGAGCCGTTCTCCATGACATAGCCGTGATCGGCGATGGAGAGCGCCAGATTGGCGTTCTGCTCGACGAGCAGGACGGTTACGCCGGCCTCTTCGCGCATCCGCTGGATGATGCCGAAGATCTCCTCGATGATCAGCGGCGCCAGGCCGAGGGACGGCTCGTCGAGCATGATCACCTTCGGGTCCGACATGAGCGCCCGGCCGATGGCCAGCATCTGCTGCTCGCCGCCGGAAAGGTAGCCGGCCTCGCTGGTGCGGCGTTCCTTCAGGCGGGGAAAGAAGGTGTAGGCCTGCTCGATCTTCTCCTTGACCTTGCCATAGTCCGGGACCGTATGCGCCCCGGCCAGCAGATTGTCCTCCACGCTGAGGTGGGTGAAGATCCGGCGGCCCTCGAAGACCTGAACAATGCCCTTGCTGACGACCTCGTGCGGCGGCAGGCGGTCGATGCGTTCGCCGTTGAATTCGATCGAGCCGCGGGTGACGGCGCCGCGCTCCGGCTTCAGAAGCCCGGAAATGGACTTCAGCGTGGTCGTCTTCCCGGCGCCGTTGGCGCCCAGGATCGTGGTGATGGACTGGGGCTTCACCTCGATGGAAATACCCTTCAGCACCAGCACGACGTTGTCGTAGACGACTTCGATATTGTTGATCGTGAGCATCCCGCCCTCACCTGAAAATGTACAAAGCGCCGGACCGGCCGAAGCCGGCCCGGCAATGATCCGAGGATCAGTTCTGTTTCGCGGCCTCTTCCTCGATCATCTCGAAGACGACGTCGCGATAGCCCTTGAACCAGTCGGTGGCCGGCTCGAAGCCGTCCTTGGTGACCGTGAAGACGCGAACCCAGCCGCCGCCTTCGTGGTCGCCGCCGGCGAGGTTCAGCGGCGGGACGAGTTCGCCCAGCTTGAACTCCTTGATCGCACGGAAACCGTCGCGGACGTCGGTGCCGGTGATGTCGGCGCTGCCGCCCTTGGCCTCGACCGCGTTGCGGACCGCCTGGACGTGCAGCGCGGCGGTCAGCAGGCCCCGGTTGTAGAACACCGTGGAATCGAAGGTGGACGGCAGATCCCGGCCTTCTTCCTTGTACATGGCCTCGATCTCGCGGCGGACTTCGAATTCGTCGCCCACGCCGGCGAACTGGATGCCGTTGTAGCCGACGTTCTCGGCGTAGCCGCCACCGGCCTCGATGTCGGCTTCGGACTGGCCCCAGACGAAGGACACGACCTGCTCCAGCGGGTAGCCGGCGCGGCGCAGCGCCTGCATCGACACCGACGGCGCGCGCCCGAACAGGTGAGTTATCACGAAATCGGCCCGGAACCGGCGGGCGATGTCGCGCGCCTGGTTGTCCATCTCGATGCCGGGCGAGGGGACCGGGAACTCCTGCAGGTCGAAGCCTTCCATCTCCGCCAGCTTGCGGACGACGGGCAGGCCCTCACGGCCGGCTGGATTGTCGAAGAACAGGTAGGCGATCTTCTTGCCCTTCAGGTCGCCGCCCAGGCGCTGGCGCGCGAACTCGACCGCGCCGCCGGCCTGCGACCAGTAACTGGCCGCCGCGGGGAACAGATACGGATAGTGCTCGCCATCCGCCGACGCTGCGGTGCCGAAGCCCGGCGAGGTGCCGGGGATCTGATCCTT